>NC_006463.1 GCF_000091545.1 Thermus thermophilus HB8 | reverse complement strand
AGGATGGAGGCCTCCTGGGGAGGAGAGGCCTCGGCGGTTAACCCGGCCGAGGTCTGTTTCATTCATGCCCCCCATTCTAGCGACAAGCCCCGGGACCAAGCGGTAGTCCCCAGGTCAATGCCCCCAGAACCGCCACCAGGGCCGCCTCCGCGGGGGCTCCAGGGCCTTCAGGGCCTCCCGGAGGCGGGCGTTCTCCTCCCGCAGGGCCCTTAGCTCCCCCTCCACCCGCTCCAGCCGCTCGGCCAGGGCCCGGAGGAGGGCCAGGGCCTCCCCCTCGGAGGGGAGGGCGAGGGCCGGGAAGTCTCCCTGGACCCGGGCCAGGGCCTCCTCCAGGGGGAGGCCTTCCCGCAGGTGGGCCTCCCGGGCCGCCCGGAGGCGGGCCAGGGCCTCCTTGGGCCAGAGCCGTCCCCCCCGGGGATCCCGGGGCAGGGGACCTACCAACCGCTCCCACAGGGCGGCGTAGCGCCGGAGGGTGGCCGGGGAGACCCCCAGGGCCCGGGCGGCCAAGGCCGGGGGCAGGAGGGTCGGGTCTTCCCCTTCCGGGTGCTCCACGACCCCAGTCTACCCAGGCGCTCAGGGTGAGCGCTCACCGCTCACCCCGGGCGCTGAGCGGGCGCTCACCCCCCGGGGGTCCCTAGCGGTAGACGTCCCGGCGGTGGCCCACCCGCAGGACCAGGACCGTCGCTTCCCGGTCTTGGATGTGGCAGATCAGGCGGTAGTCCCCCACCCGGTACTTCCAAAACCTCCCCAGCTCCGGCCCGCGCAAGGGCTCCCCGAGGCTGCGGGGGTCTTCCAGGGTAGCCACCCGCTCCCGAAGAAAGCGCAGGATGCGGCGGGCCACCTCGCGGTCCAGCTTCTCCAGCTCCTTCTCCGCCCGGGGGTCGAACTCAATCCGATAGCCCAAGGCGGCGCTCCACCTCGTCCAGGGGGATGCCGGGGAGGCGCTCTTCCAGGCGCTCCACCGCCAGGTAGTAGTCCTCCAGGTCGTCCAGGTACTCCAAGAGGGCCTGGCGGACGTAATAGCTCTTGCTGCGCCCCGTCTTCCGGGCAAGGGCCGTGAGGCGTTCTTCGATCTCCTTGGGCAGGCGGACGACCACCATTGCTATACAAGTATAGCGCCCTAGGGGCCGGGCCCTAAGCCTACCCTACAGGCGCTCAGGGTGAGCGCTCACCGCTCGCGGGGGAGTGGAACCAGAAGCCGACGCCCTTTACATCGCCTTCGGGGAGGCCCCGCCACCGTGGAGGAGGTGGCCCCGGGGGGTGGCCCTGAACTGGGACAGGGAGGGAAGGCTCCTGGGGATTGAAATCCTGGACGCTAGCCACCGCCTCTCCGATCCGAAGTCCCTCTCTCGCCTCCTGCTGGAGGCCCTTCCCGTCTGGGAGAAAGCGGGGGCCTAGGCCGCCCGGGCGGGGAGGATGGGCCCCTCCGGGGCGATGATCAGCCGAAGCTCCTCACCCTGGAAAAGGGCGTAGACCATGGGGCCTTCCCCCGCGCTCCGCTTAGCCGCCTCCAGGGCGTAGGCCATCAGCTCGGGGTCCGATGGGTCCAGAGCCACCAGGACAAAGGGGTGGGGAAGGGCCTCCCGCAACCCGGGATCCCGCAGGAGGTGCTCCACGAAGAGGCCGTGCAGACGGCCGATCCTGAGCTCCATGGGGTTCCTCACCATGCCTCCCTCCCCTCGGCCTTCGCGGCCTTGTAGGCCTCAATGTACTCCCAGGCCCGGGCAAGGAGGTCGTCCCGGGCACGGTTGAGGTCTCCCCCGGAGGTGGGGGAAAGGTGGGGCATGGGCTCATGACGGGCGATGCGGTTCCGGTCCCGGTGTGGGAGGCCTCCTGCGGTGTCGTACCGGGCCACCCAGACGAAGCGCCCTTCCTCAGGGTCCAGCCATTCCAGCTGTACCGCCCAGGAAAGGAGCCTTCCCCGCTCCACGTTCCACTCCACGCGGATCCGGTAGTCCAAGAGGGGCAGGAGATAGTGCTCCCAGGGCACGGGCCCAGCCTACTCGAGAAGCCGCCGCACCCACGCCTTCCTGGCCTCCCGGTAGGCCTCTCGCTTCGTGGAGGCCCGAACCACGATGGGCTCTCCTGGCCCCTCGGCGCTGGCCACGTACCCCTCCCCCTCGGGATCCCGGGCCGCGCTGGGGGCCCCGTACCGGTCCCAACCGTCCACGAGGCGGTCGGCGATGGCCTCGACCAGGAGGCCCCAGAGGGCCTCCTCCCAGGCCTCGGGGGGGAGGCTCCTGGGATCCTCCTCCCCCGTGGCGGCGGAAAGGGCCTCGAGAAGAGGCCCCAGGTGGGGGTGGCGCTCAGCTCCCTCCACCACGATCTCGGCGTAGCGGTGGGCCACGTGGGCCAGGTGGCGGATCAGGTCACGCTCGTTCATGCTCCCCTCCGGTGCATCTCCCACCACTCCCCGAGGGTTCTCGGGGGCTCCTCGGGGTAGAGGCGCATCCCCACGGGGGAGAGGGGGGTGCGGGGCCATCCCTCCAGCCCCGCCCGCCACGGCGGGGCCTTCCACTGGCCCGAGGGGTCCCGCAAGTGTCTATCTCCCCAATACTGCTGCACCCTCTTGCGGATCTCCTGGATCTGGCTCCACACGCCGCTGAACATGGGCAGGTGCGCCAGGGTGCGCATGTGGAGCACGAGCCTCCGCCAGTCCCCCTCGGCGGCGTAGGCCAGGGCCGCCTCCAGGAGGGCCCGGTAGAAGCCGTCCTCCAGGAACCAGGTCCACCGCCCCCGCTGGTCCGTTCGCAGGACGTACGCGGGCGTCCATCCGTCCCGCCAGGCCACCCAGTAGAGGGGCGCGCGCGGGTTGGCGCTGGGGTCCACCCGCCGCATCCTCTCCCCGGGGAGGGGGGCGGTGGCCACGATGAGCATGGGCCAGGTGGGGGGAGGGTTCTCCGGGGGCATCACGCTCACCGGGGCCAGGAGGAGCTGGGCCACGGGGAGGCGGGCGCGGCGCCTCACCGCCCGGGCGGCCCGGTCGAGGAGGACGGCGTGGAGTTCATCTAGCGTCCTCACGGCCGCCAGGATGCGGTCCGTGGGGGCGGTCTGGACCTGCCAGTACCGGTACCCGTCCCGGCTCACCAGGCGCAGGGCCTGGGCCAGGAGGGCCGTCTGGCCTCTGAGGAGGGGGTAGTCGGCCGGATCCCTGGTCATGTGGCCAGGGTGCCACCCCGGTCGTGGGGGGGTTGAAAATTAAAAAGGCCGCACGAATGCACGCAGTTTCGGGCGGTTTTTAGGCGGTTAGTCAAACCAAATGAGGTTCCAGGGGGGCGGCCCAGGGGGGCGGCGGCAGTTTTTTTTGCCACCTCCCCCCCTCCCCTAACATTGGGACGGCCTGAACCCGGGGTGGCGCCTGGGGTCCTGGAAGCGGCGGCGGTGCCCCCACACCGCTGTCGTTGCCGGGGAAGCCGCGTGCGTCCGGAAATGGGCGCTGGCGCGGCACTCAACGCGGGGCCTGCAGGCTGAGAGGCCTGCGGTCTATCGCAATCCAAACCCCGAGGGATCGGGGATCTGTAGGAGGACGGGCGACCCGGACAGGTCGGGCCTGAAATGGCCCGGCTGTCTGCCCCGAAAGTGGGGAGAGGGCGTAGCCCCAGAGGGCGTAGCCTACCCCGCCGCCGGTGGGTGGGGAAATCGGAACCCACCTGCCGGTGCCCCGCTGGCGCAGCGCTGAGGCCGGCGGCGAGACGCCGGGTGTCGGTCGTGCGGCCGCACGACCGGCTGGGCCGTAAGGCCCCAGGCCGCCGAGGGAGGCGGTGGCACAGGGGGGGAAGCGGAAGCGGAAACCCCTGGCCGCGCATAGCTCGCGTCCGAAATGGGGGTGAGAAACCCCCTACGGGGAAGTACCGGTGCCGATGGACGCCACGCCCGGCGCGGGCCCCCCTAACCGAGCTCTGGAACCTCGTAGGGTGGGGGGATCCGGTTTTCGGAAACCGCGCTGGGCCGCTGGTCAGGCGGGCCGGGTTGTAGGGGCAGACTAACGGGGGAACCTCCAGGCGGCAGCTCCCTGACGGGTGGGGGCCCGGATGACGGGAGAAGCCGTAGGGTGACGAAACGCCGGCTCGTAGGGGGAAGATCCCGAGGGGCTGGCGCGATAAGTGCCCGTGCTGGAGGGGGAGACCAGGCGAGTAGGTCACGCGCGGGGCTAGCGTTCGGGGTCGTCCTCACCCGGCGGTGTCCCACGCGGCGACGTGAAGGCGCTCTGTACCGAAAGCCTGGACCGGATCAGGACCTCAGCGCCACTTGGGGGCGGGGTTTTCCCGCCCCGACAACCGGGTTTTGGGAGGCCCGAGGGGAAGTTGGTAGTACCCGAGGGTTTGAGCGTGGACAACTACTGGCGCTTGTCCTCCCCCAGGGGAGCCCTCCGGGAGGGGGCGGATCCTGACGGGAGGCGGGCGTGGCGGCCACGGGCCTAACCGTGGCGGCGGAGGCCGGCCAAACGGCCAGCCACGGCGTGCTCCCGGCCGTACGGGAGGGCGCGGTCCGGCCCACGGGACCAGCCACGGCGTTCCTCCGGCCGTACAGGGGGAAACCGCTGGGCGGGCGCGCGTGAAAGGAGGAGATGCACGAGAGTTGACTGCGTGAGAGCGAGAGTTGACTGCGTGAGCGAGTGGAGCTAACCGCACCAGCGGCGTGGAGAACGGTCATGGCAAAAGGCCCCCGGGGGTTACCCCCGGGGGATCTTCGTTTTGCCCCTAGGGGCCGGGAGGGGGTTTGCAAGTCCATGCCTGCCCCTATCCCCGAGATCCCCGGGGGTTAGGTTGCATAAAACCCGCAGGTCATCCCGGGATCCCCGGCAAGCCTATGCGGTCTAGGGGGGCAGTTTGGCCTAGTTTTTGCGCGAAAGTTCGCCTTCACGAAGGAGCCCCCCTCGAGGGCGGGCCGGGCACGCCGTCGGCCGGGGTCCGGCCCGCCCAAGGGAAGGGGCCCCTGGCCCGCCCTAAGGTCCCTGGGGCCGGAGCGAAAGGGAGTAGCCCCGCCAGGGCAGGGCCTTAGGACCTAAAGGGCGCTCGGTGCGCCTGATCGCTTGGGTTCACGGGAGGAAGCTCCAGTACCACTTCAGGTAGCCCGCCTCGTTGGGGTCTTCCACGATGACCAGCACCTTCAATCCCTTGCCTTCATACATGTCCCTGGGCATCAAGCGCGGGCCTGGGGTAGTCAACCGCCCATTTAGGGGGAGCCCCGTCCAGGGCCCGAACGGGAAGCTCCAGGGCCGAGAGGTCCACCACCCCCTCCTTCCCGTCCGAGAAGCGAAGCCAGAGCTTGAGGCCCTCCAGGGGCCTGGCCTCCACCACCTCCGCCGTAGGGAGAGCGGAGCTGGGCACCCTGTCAGAACCACCGCCTCGGAGCTAAAGGCCTTTATTCATCGGTACGCCCAGTACCAGCGCAGGTACCCGGGCTGGCCGCCGTCCTCCACCACCACGAGGACGGGGGTCTTCTGATTGTCGACGAAGTAGTCCCGTGGCGGCCAGCGGGGGCCGGGGGTGGTCAGGTGGCGGCCCTCCCCGGCGTTGCAGTAGAAGGTCAGGTCGTACTTCTCTGGGCGGTCGCTCGTGTAGAAAGGTAGCAGCGTGACGGGCCCATAACTAGGAGTCGGAAAAGGAATGATCTCCCCCGGTCCCGGGGGCGTGGGAGGGGAGGTGGTGGGCTTCAGGGGCAGGCTGTAGAACCCTGGGTTGTTGGTGCTCACCGCTCCCGCTCCTCCGGGGCAGAGGCTGGGATTCTGGGGGTAGTACAACACATGAAGATCTATGGGAGTAAGAACAAAGACCCATTCACCACAGGCCGAAAACAGCACCGCCAGCGACGCCAGCAGGCCAAGGCCGACGAGCTTACGCACCCTTCACCACCCCCTAGCGGCTGATGCGCCACACCCCGTTGGAGAGATCGTAGTAGTCGCTGAGGTAAATCTCAATGGGACCAAAAGGACGGGGGGAAAGACCCTCCTTCCCGTTGTCCACCGTGGCGAAGTTGGCGGACCAGTCCCAGTACTCCACCACCCGGTAGCGGTAGGCCGGGGCGTAGTGGAGGTAGTAGGACGACCCGCTACGTATCTGTGCGCTGTCGTAGAGAACCACCGCCGGAAGATCCCTATTCCCGATGGTGTCCTTGAGCAGCCCGTTGGTGGTCCAGGTGTACTGGGTGTAGCTCACCCAGGCGATGGGGCCGGTGATGGGGATGTAGGGGTTCAGGAGGAAGGAGGCGTCGAAGTCGCGCAGGTAGGCCCCCGTCACCCGCACCGGCAGGCCGTTGTCCGCCAGCCAGCGGTTAGCCCCCGGGGCGTAGTCCTTGGGCAGGACCGCCTGGTCCAGTCCAGCCTGCTTGCCGTTCAGGGCCTGGGAGATCCAGGCGTTGTAGATGTTCTTCCCGTTCTGGGTGGTGAGTTTCACCGGCCAGAGGGCCAGCTGGGCCCACTGGGGAAGACCTGAGGGGATCCTTGCGCTCCCCGGCACCGTGACGGAGTACCCCGAGAAGCTGAGGTCGTCCTTGGGGAGCCTCAGGGTGATGTCCCAGGGAATCCCCTCCAGGCCCCGCTGGCGGTAGACTTCCAAGATCCGGAGCACGGATACCGGGCCGCAACCGATGGCGTGGTTTTGGCCCATGTCCCAAGCGTACGCCTGGATCAGGTCCCAGGCTCCCCAGGTGTTGTTGGGGTCGCTCTGGAAGGGGCGTTGAGGGGGTTGGTGTAGACCTGCTTAGGAGTTCCTCTCCAATACCAAGGGTACGAAATGTTTTGCTGGTTCCCGAAGTCGCCTGGCAAAGTGTTCGTGCTGGCGGTAAAAGACACGTACCCCGCGTTCCGGTAGGCGGTGCACGCCCACAGGAACCAGGAGAGGCACTGTCCCGGAAGGGTGGCCTGTGGGCTCACCTGGTCCCGGAAGAACTCCGTGGCGAGGTCCAGGGGCTTGGGATCCCCGCCCAGGGACTGGGGAGAAAGCCCCTGGGGAGAGGGGACCGGGGGCGACTTCTCAATCAGTCGGTCCCACCGCTTTGCCAGTTCGTCCAAGAAGCCGTTCTTCCGGTGGGCTTCCCGCATCGCCTCCCATGAGCCCGTGGACCTTCCTGAGGACCCCGGCGAGGCAGCGAGGGTGGCGGAGAGGGAGCTCTCCTTGAAGGCCGAGGAGTACATTGAGGCTTACCGGGCCGCAAAGGCCCAAGGGAGGGAAGGATGGTGAACCCTGCAGAAAGGCTGGCGGAGCTGGACGGGGTCCTGATGCAATACCTCCTGGAGGCGGACCTCCTCCGGGAGCTTCCCCCCACCTACCGCCTGGTCCTCCTTCCCCTGGACGAGCCCGAGGTGGCGGCCCAAGCCCTGGCCTGGGCCATGGAGGCTCCCAACCCCGAAGGCTGGCCCTCCGTCTACGCCCTCTTCCTCCAGGGCAGGCCCATCCGCCTACTCCTGCTGGGGAAGGAGGTTGAGGTAGCCCCCAGGGCCGCCTAGAGGGCGGGGCACCCGGGGCTTCAGGAAGAACTTTTTTCCTCGAAGAAGCGCGCCAAGGCTCTGGTGAGCGCCCCGTAACCCAGGCCGGCTATGGAGGGGTTCTCCCTGTCTACGCTTGAGCGCCCGAGGGCCGGTCCAGCCCCCGGGCCAGAGCGGGCTCCGGACCCTGCCCCCAGAAGGACCCTCTCACCCGTCCTAAGGCCCCTAGAAGGCCGGGGGGCGGGGGGAGGGGTGGGATTGGTGCCCCCCGCCCACCCCCCGCCTTAAAAGCCGTTTTAGGGGCGGTCCTCGAGGGGGAAAATCAGTGTTTTTGCCGTCCTGGACGATGAAAATTGCGTGCGGGCGGGGTAAATATGTGAGTTATCTCACTTTCTCTCGGATCTCAAGGTGTCTACCCCAAGAAAAACAAAATTTTTGCGGCTTCCAGGAAAAAGAAGGGGGACTTTAGCCGTCAACTACGCTAAGGAGACTCTCTAGGTTCTCCAATACAGCCCCTTCGGGGCTGGCGGGGGTTGCACCCCCGCACCCCCGCCTGTATACCCTGATAGCCACCAGCTTGGGGCACATTTTTGGGGTTTGTGCCGTCCTGGACGCTACTCCCGCATCCTCTTCAACCACTTGGAGGCGGTATGGGGCTTGACCCCCGCCTCCCGGGCCAGGGCCCTGGCCGTGACCCGCTCCCCCCGGGCCTGGAGGCGCTTCAGGGCCTCCGTGAGCTTCTCCTCGGCCTCCTGCCTGCGCCGGGATCCGCGCCGCCTTCCGCCCTCCCGCACCGCCTCCTGGAGCTCCTGGCCCTGGAGGGGCGGGATCAGGGCCCGGGCCTGGGGAGAGAGGCGGCTCCGGTCCGGCCTCCCCGTGGAGGAGACCGGGTAGACCCTCGCCCCCCGGTAGTTCCGGTAGGTCCACTTGGCCACGCTCTTCGCCGTGTGGTGGACCTCCCGGGGGTCAAGGGGCCCCTTGGGGTGGTCCCGGAAGAGGGACTGGTTCAGGGCGTGGGCCCTCTGCTCCACCCAGGCCCGGAAGGCCTCCTCCCCCCCGGGGACGCCCCGGAAGAGGGCCACGTGGGCGTAGGCCTCCGCCCGCAGGCGGTCAAACAGGGCGTTGTTCCGCCCGTAGGAGGCCAGGCCCGGGTCCACCCGCCTCCGGGTCCCGGAGGGAAGGAGCCCCCGGAGCTCCCGGTGGAGGTCCCGCAGGCTCCACCGCTTCCCCCCGCCCCAGGTCCACTCCGGGGGGTGGAGGAAGGGGTTTCGGGAGAGGAGACCGTTGTAGCCCGGGTCCGCCCCGTAGTAGGCCTCCAGCAGGGCCTCCACCTCCGCGAGAAGGGCCAGGGCCCCCTTCAGGCTCCCCTCCCGCCCGGGCGGGGGCGTGAGGGGGATGGGGTCCAGCTCGTACCAGGCGTGGAAGTGGCCCGATCTCGGGTTGACCAGGACCAGGGAGGGGGGGAGGGCGTGGATCCGCTCCTCCACCTGGGGCCAGGGGAGGTCCACGTCCACCACCAGCCGCAAGACGGCGTGGGGGTAGTGGCCCACCTGGACGTGGACCCGCTTCAGGGCGTTCTCCCGCTTGTAGATGCGCACCCCCTCCTTGGGGTCGTCCGTGGCGTAGGGGTAGCGGGGGAGAGTCTGGGCGAAGTGGGCGAGGTAGGGCCGCTGGAAGGCCTCCCGGGCCCGCTCCGGGCGGAGGGGAGGGGCCAGGAGGTGGGCGCGGAGGGCCTCCGGGGAGAGGCCGCGCAGGGCGGCGTAGGCGCGAAGAACCACCTCCCCCAGGTCGGGGTTTATCTGGAAGAGTCCTGCGATTTTAGCGAGGGTGTCCGGGATTTGCGCTTCCGGCCGGGTGTGGTGCTCCATCTCTTGCCTCCTTCCCCCCGGCCGGGTT